>DATENM010000013.1 GCA_035275065.1 Blastocatellia bacterium | reverse complement strand
CCTACCCGCCGTTGCTTGACGAAGAAGGCGCGCCGTTGCCGGCAGGGGCCTGACCATGGGACTGCGCCGCACGCTAGCATTTGACTCGGGGCTATCGCTGCGCCGCTTGCCGTTGCCTTTGGCGATAGTTGCAGGGTCGAATTGCGCCCCGAACCAAATTCGTGGCGCGAACAACTTTGCCCTTCAGCGACTGCGGGGAAGGCGCCCAACGCCCGCGTTCAGCGGGGCCGCGAACGGCCACTAAAGCACGCATGAGAAGTGCGCGGCGCGGCCTCCGCTGCAACGCTTTGTTGGGCGCCGCCCGCCACCCTCACCCTTCCGCCCCCCTCCTCCCACGCGCCGCTGATCACCGCCATGGCCTCGCTTTCCTCCTTCGCCTTCCCTTTCGACCCGCCCCCTCTGGCTACCTCCCATTTACGCCCTCCTGAAGAGTTGGGCTTCCCTTAGCCCGGGCTCGCGCCGCTCATTGGCGACGCCGAGATCGTCGCGCGGGTCAGCCAGCCGCTTCTCCGGAGCCCGCGCGCTCGACGGTGGCAAGATGCGGCGAAACGATGCCCCGTCTCGCGAGGGCGATTGCCGGTTGTTGGTTGGGGCGACGCTTGCTGTTGCATTTGGCCGTCGCCGCAGGGTTGAGCTGCGCACCGAACCAAGTTCCTGGCACGAACAACTTCGCTCATCAGTAACTGCGGGGAAGGCGCCCAACGCCCGCGTTCAGCGGGGCCGCGTGAGAAAAATGGGAAGCGATGAGAGACTTGCTTCGCGGCCTCCGCTGCAACGCCTTGTTAGACGCCTCTTTAGTAGTGATACCGGCATTGCAGGAAGTCTATTCTGTCATCAAAGACCAAGTACACAACCCGATGCTCTTGCGTCAACCTCCTCGACCAAACTCCCGCACCAAGATACTTCAATGGCTCTGGCTTCCCTATCCCGACGAATGGATCTCGCAAGATGGCCTCAACAAGCTCTAACGCTCTCAGCGCCGCCTTGCGGTCTGTCTCTACCCAATATTTCAAATCCTCTCGAAACTCTGGATGAAAGACCGCATCTCGCTCTTGCTTTTTATCCCGGCCTTTACCCTTCTTCGCCAAGTCCTACCTCCCGACGAAGCTGGGCCACCCTGCGAGGTTTTAGCTTTCTTGACCTGGCTCGCTTCAATGCGGATAGTAGCCGCTGCGCATTCTTAGGCGACCTGAGCAGGTGGGCCGTTTCGATCAGGCTGGATAGTTCATCAGCAGCCACTAAGGCCACATCCTCATTGCCTCGGCGGTTGATGATAACAATCTCTCTGTTTTCCGCGACCTCGTTGCATAGTTTAGCGAAATTAGCTCTGGCCTTTGTGTATGTCGTTTGAATTGCCATCACTCACCTACTTGTTTTGATGTGTACAGATTAACAGTACAGGTCGTCAAATCATTGGTCAAGGGCGGGCGATAGGCGTCTAACG
>DATENM010000012.1 GCA_035275065.1 Blastocatellia bacterium | reverse complement strand
CTGACCAGCGCGGCGGCGGCCGAGCCCCCAAAGGAACTGGTACGCAGATGTCTAACGCTCCCAATCAGGGGGCGCTCGGACTGATTGCGAGGTAACACGAACGCCGCGGCGGCGCTCCCCTGCATTGGGTTGTTGGGCGTGCGAAAGGATCGGAAAGAGCAAATCGAAAAAGACTTTTTGCGGGGTCTCTTACGTGACTTGAAAGTGGCAGGGTGTCCTGTCAGTGCCAAAGTTCGTAGGTTAATAAAGCAAGAGCTTAAGTCTGCCGCGATGGTAGGCGCGGCAGAGGAACGCTCGCGCACCTTGGCGCCTCTTCGGTCAATGGGTGATCGCCAAGAGAGGGACCGCCGCCGCGCCACCAAGCCGCGCTTTCAGAAAGCGAGCTGAATCATAGCCAAGGTTCTTAGGCGCGGCAACCTACTGCGAAGTGCGGATGGCCTCACCGGCGCGGCGGCGTCCGAGCACTCCGAGGATCGCGTACGCCGATGTCTAACGCTCCCGTTCAGCGGGCGCGGGAACGGCAATGGCCGAAGTGTGAGAACTGCGCTGCCCGCGCTCCGCTGCAACGGGTTGTTGGGCGTGCTACGAGGCAATCAAGATTCTCTGCTTCGGCCCTCTATCCAATAGACTTGCTTATGTCCCAAGCCAGTAAGCCTCTTCTCGATCATTGCAGCCTCCGCCCTATTTGGGGTCACTTCCACCAAGAATCTATTCCCATTGTCGTCCTCCCGCCATACTTCGTGTTCTTGAAATCGAATCCTTTGGTCCGTCCATAGTATTTCTGACCAACGGACTTCCAGCGCCTCGAGTATTTCCTCAAGATGTGAAGTCATCGCCTCGTCGTACAGACAAAAAATATGAATCGTATCTTCGGTCGGCTCGGGGCCATCAAAGAATTGCTCCAAGAGAAATTGTTGCCCTTGTGCCGTTTTCACCCCTGCCAGTTTAGCGGCCCCCAGGCCATCTTCGTGGATGTTCAAGAATGTGATGCCGAATTGCTTGGTAACATCCTCGACTGTTCGGCGGATCATCGCGGCAGGTCGATAGTCGCCTTTCTGCCATTCTTCTTCGTTAATTTGCGTTATTGACATCTCTGCTATGTACGCCCAACGCTCCGCATCACCGGGCCGGCGCACGGCCCTTGTTGATAACGTGAGACCTGCGCGGCGCCGGCTCCGCGTGCATGCGGTTGTTGGGCGGCGCGGTGAAAGGAAAGCATATGGCTAAACTTCCTATCCAACCGGCCTGCACCGATGAACACGGAGCCATCCGCTTTCGTGAAAACAAGGTTGCGCGTGCCCTTCTCGACAACGGCGGGCTGGATTAAACCGGCTTGCGCGGACGCTGCCGGGTTGCCGTGAAGATGGGCAGCAGTTCGCTCAGTTGGTCGGCTATTCGCTGCCGGGCTTTGGTGATCTGAGCTTGTGAGCGATGAAACATACGAAGCTGCCGACGCGATGGCGCGCGAGGGTCTTTCGGGAAAGGATGCTCGCATTCAACATCTGGAATCAATCGTTGAAGGTTTGCGTCAGGGCGTGCGCCAGAAGGCACCGCGTCTATTTCGCATCCATCCCGACGTATTTGCAGGCGTGACGCGAAGACGCCCAACGTGCCAATCAGCGGGCGCGAACGGCACCGGGAGGAGATGAGCCCACCGGCCCGCGCTCCGCTGCATGGGCCTGTTAGACAGCGCGTCCTTTAGAACGCCGCCGCGCCAACGAGCCGCGCCGTCTTCGTTTCGGTCAGATCATAAGTTGCTATTTCCGAGCGCGGCAACTCACCACGAAGAAGCGATAGCCTTACCAGCGCGGCGGCGGCCGTACATTCGGAGGAACTCGTACGCCGATGTCTAACGCTCCCAATCAACCGGCGCGCGAGCGGCCCTGGTAAGACTAACATGAACTGTGCCCGCGCGCTCGGTTGCATTGGGTTGTTGGGCAGCGCCCCGGGTCACCGAGAACGATATGACTCATGCAGAACCAAGCCAAGAACACCCGCCGGGAGCTTGGGGAGTCGGCGGCGATGTTCTCAGCTCCGGGTCACAGGCCCGAATAGAAACGGTCCTGTCATTGGTGACCTGCGGCCCGACGATGCTGGCAGCTACCCGCGAGACGACGAGGCCAGCGCCAAGCTTATGGCCGCCGCTCCAGATTCGCTGGATGCTTATCAGTGCATTCTCCGATGGAGGAACGAATGTGGTTTTGATGGCCAATGGCATCCGAGTATCAAGGCGAAGTGGGAGGCCGCATTTCTGAAGGCCACAGAGCCGCGCCGCTAGCGATGCCCAACGCTCCCGTTCAGCGGGCGCGGGAGCGGCACTCAGAGAAACCTTAAGAACTGCGCTGCCCGCGCTCCGCTGCAACGGGTTGTTCGGCGCGAGTGAGATGCTACAACCATTGTTCTTGATAGATTACCTCCCTCAAAACCTTGATCGCCAAAAGTGCTATTTCTTCAAGCTCCGCCTCATAGTACTCAGGCCGTTCTAGTAAATCAGTATCATCACCAGGATCATTTACATGAACCCATTTATTTCGGTACTTTCTTATTGTATGCAAGCCATTCTTCAGGTCAGATGGAAGTGACGATTGTTCAATCAAGGCATAGAATCCTAGATTCTTTGCCGAAGGGTTATCAATATATTCAAATCGAAGATGCGACTCTATTGCGGCCTGAGATACAAGAATGGTAGCTAGATAGGCCCCATTACAGAATGCTTCATCAGCATCCTTAATGAGTAAGGTTGACCACTCCGAAAGCATGACACCACCAATAAGTAATTCCTCATCAAGTTTGAGAATGTAGTTTTCTCTGTCCTCCATATTCATATGAGTCACCGCAGTTTGGGAGCAAGCGCCGAACGCCCCAATCAGCGGGCGCGCGAACGGCACTGCAAAGGAGCATGAGAGATGGGCGGCGCGCTCCGTTGCATTTGGATGTTAGACAGCGCGTCCACGGGACCGCCGCCGCGCCACCCGGCCGCGCCTTCAAGAGTCGTAGCGTATCATACGCGCCACTCAGGCGCGCGGCAACTCGCTGCGAGGAGCGGACGGCCTCACCGGCGCGGCGGCGGCCGACCACTCAGAGGAACTCGCACGCCGATGTCTAACGCCCGCGTTCAGCGGGGCCGTGAACGGCAATGGCCGAAGCATGAGAACTGCGCTGCACGGCCTCCGCTGCAACGCATTGTTAGGTTTCGTCCCAGTTATCTATTGCAAATCCTCAATTACATGTTCCATTGCAGCAACAGCAGAAAGAGCTGTACTTCGGCTGCAATTTATTTTCAAGCGTTCGGCTCTGCCGGGGTGGATCAAGTTACGAAAATCCTTTGCAATTCTACATTGATCCGCAGTGGTATTATCAATAACTTTCAAATCACGTGATACTTCAATTAGAGGGTTGAGAGTCCAGTTGAGTAAATCGTTGCCAGGACTCTTGGGAAGGCGCTTGGCAGCTACCAGATTAGTCACAGAATTTGTTATGTCTGTTGTGTTCTCTTGTTGTAGTGCCCAGAGTAAGAGTGCCTCTACTACAGAGCCTGCGATTACCGTGGATGGTTTCCATTCTCCATTGGTCAGTGCTGTATGAGCGGTACTTACATCTCGGCGCAGGCTGTCACGAAAATCTTTGTCAGTGATGAATGCTAACTCAGCAGTACCAATGATGGGAGCATCATCGGCGCATTTTGCTAGTGCAGAGCGGAGTAAGGTTATCGGGCTTAACTTGGGGAACCCTGGAGTGTATTTAATATCAAATGTGGGGCCGCGCGATGGCCACATTTCCAAAGCGTGCTTTAATGTCGTAAGGCTTGAAAAGAATGCCGCATAATCATTTCCTTCGAGAGTTATTAGTTCAGATGGGATTTGTTCTACAGCGTTAACAATCACTGCCACTATACCCGACTGGCCAACGTTAAGTGTTACATTGCCCGTAGTGCCATCAACCTGAACTGCCCAAGGAAAGATACTATCAATCAGCGCAACTGCTTGGCTTGGTAATACCCGCCCCATAAATCCTCCTTAATCGTTATTCATTATTAAAGCATGACATTATAGAAACCTAACGCTCCCAATCAGGGGGCGCGGAGCGGCGTTGGGAGAATAGCACGAACCGCGCTTCCCGCGCTCCCCTGCATTGGGTTGTTGGGCGTGCGGACGGGAAAGACGGGATTTAGGACACGACAAACAGAAACCCAGGTTGATGATGCCACCCGCTGGGTTTTGTTTGAGCGCCAGATAAGCCCGAATGCTCTTACAGATAGGATTGCGCGCCTCCCGCAGTTTGCGTCGCGACTCCGGAAGATGGACGCCTTCTGCAAAAGAGATGAAACCTTGCCGGGGCGTGAGCTTACGTTAGAGGAGGAGGGCCGCGCCATTGCCATCGGTTGTGTGTCGTTAAGTCAGCGCGGACTGGGCGGCGTATGGGCCGGGACGAGGCCTTAGAGGGAGCAGCCACATGGGTTGAAAATTCTCTTTCGGGTGAATCGAACGGGAGGACAACCGAGTTCGGTAGCAACATGTCTATGTGCTTCGGGCTGCAAAGAAGTCGGCCTGAGTACGCCCAACGCCCCAATCAGCGGGCGCGCGAACGGCACTCCAACAGAGCATGAGAGCTGGGCGGCGCGCGCTCCGTTGCATTGGGATGTTAGACAGCGCGTCCTTTAGAACGCCGCCGCGCCCACTGCCGCGCTTTCAAATTGCCTGGCCAAGCATTGTCGATGCTTCTGAGCGCGGCAACCCACGGCGACGCACGGACGGCACTGCCAGCGCGGCGGCGGCCGTGCACTCCGAGGATCGCGTACGCCGATGGCTAACGCCCGCGTTCAGCGGGGCCGCGTGTAACACTCCGATGTTGATGTGAAACTCGCTCCGCGGCCTCCGCTGCAACGCCTTGTTAGACCCTCTTTGCAGATTGGCAGTCCTTTATTCCTATTCTGGCGGATGTATCAAGACAACAGCAGAGCTTTGGCTCTCCCAAGCCTTCTTGAATTGTGAGATAGAGTATCTATGATTAGCCCCGCCCCTTTCGGCGCTATGTCCTGGATCATTTACATAAACATAATTGTCATCTATACCAATCAAGACCATGAAGTGGCGGCGATGCGGAGGGTCAACAAGCATATCAGTCCAACAGGGAACTATTACAGGATGGCCTAGACTCAATTCCTTGTGCAAATCATCGAGAGTCCAGTGATAATAAGCAACAGAATTAACAAAGGCACCGTATTCACGAGCTATGATTTCAAGCTGGGAAACATTCTTTGCCACACCATTGTAGTTCCCTTTAGCATCTCTAAATCTCTCTGTGCACCAATCATCGAGCGCCTTAATGTCTGCGACAGTAGGCACTGTTTTCTTGTAATAAGATATGACCATTAAGACACAAGTTTGTCCGCAGTTATTTGTCTCAGCCCATGTGCCTGGTGGAACCTGTGCTTTGAAAGGAACATTAAGTCGATTCGTGCCGCTTATCCCTCTAGGCTTATTAGTGGGAGTTGATATACGTGGTTTTTCGGGAGGCTGTGGCCTTGCTGATTCCGAATCTGAGGCTGAATGGGATGACATGGGAGCAGGTTGCTTTCGGATTGTTATAATAAAGTTCCCTCGGTTGTCTGATAACCCCTCCACTGCGTCATTAATCATTAGTTGGATGGTTCCAGAATCTTGAACAGTTATTGTTTTACTGCTCCCCGCCGTATATCCGCCTTCACCAACTTTCATGATTAAGGAGCCGCATTTGGCCCAGGGTAGTGGAAACCTAGAAGGGTTCGGTAGTGTTTCGGCCTCGTAAGCGGTGCCATCTGGGCCAACAGGCGGAAGACTCGAATCCCAAATAATACTCCCCTCCGCGGATATGGTGATTATGTCAGTTGGCTGGACTTGGATTTTGGTGTCATACCAGTTCTCACTCGCGGCCAACTGTACCTTCCACCTGTTTGGCCCTAGCTTGGTAATCTTAGACGGATTGGTAACCACTATTGAGGGTTCGCTTCTTGGCTGAGATTCTGGCTGTGGCTGAGGGTTTTGTTTGACTGGCGCTGAATTAATCTCCGAGCAAGTAATCCTTTTGGTTCGGGCGAAGCAAATATCAGCGGGCATGCTTTTGCCGATGGAGCTCCCCCCGCCCGTGCCAATACACTTAAATACCCTCCAAGGTTTCCCTGCGTACTTTACAATAGCAGCTACTAGCCACCCGTTATCCATCCACCGTTCCCAAGTGGGATTTGGGATCGCTGCAATTTGGCCTGTTGCATCTGATTGTACAACTCTCTTTCTCCTCTCTGCCGAGAAGCGGGCCTTTATAAAACCTTCCCACTCTTTCTGAACCATACCGTTCAGCCTTTCTGCCTCTGTCAAAGGGCGGGCGGGGGTAACATTCACCTCAATAGTACGATTCTTGCCCTGATATATGGCTTGCCCAACATATATCTCATCGAGAAAGTAATAATATGAGTCACCGCATCTGATCATTTGCGAATCCCAAAATCTGTTTGCTACTTCAAAGGCTGAAAGAGATGTAGGATATATGGCCAAGTCTGAATCTTTACTAGGTTCCGCTAAGAACTTATGGGGTTCGGCATGCTGCCGCAGAGACAGAGTAAAGCTAGTAAACAAAAAAATAACAAGTGCAAGTAGAAGTCTATTTCTCACTGATAACACTCCTTTCCAGTAGTCTCTCTTTGCATAACGATTTACCCGAAAGGGTCTAACGCCCGCGTTCAGCCGGCGCGGGCAACGGCATTAGGGGAGGTTTAAGAACCGCGCTGCCCGCGCTCGGCTGCAACGTATTGTTAGGCGCGGCACTTCATTCCAGGATATCTCCCCAAAATCTGTCTCGTTTGTGATGTCTGAGTTGTATCAGGACTCCCTCAATCAGTGCATCATAGGTCATTATTCTAATATCTTGAAAGTCATCATTCATCTGACCTAATAATAGTCGATCCGAGATCTTCGTTGAGCTTCGACGACCAGCAATCACAAGATATCGATCTATAAAACCATAGGCTATGCCCTTGCTTGATTCCTCCCTCATATAACGATTGTCTTCATCAAATATCTGCGGCGTTTCCTCGGTCAAGATTATTTGCAGTTGAGCTTTTAGATACATTCGATTATCTGTGACCCATCTTTTCCAGTCTTGGACTTGGCGAATGGCGTGAGTGAGAAATGAAGTTGGGTCACCTGATTTGGTAAATAAAGGCATATCGGCTCGCTCGATTTCAATGAAAGTAACTAATGGCTGAGGCCTATTCGAAAATGGATAACTGCCAATTGATATGAAATCTGGAATAAAAGCATCAGCAAGGCGAAACTTGCTCTTCACAATTCCATGCCAGCCAAGGAAACCTAGAAATATAGGATGTTCCTCAAGGAACACCTGAATTGCTTCCTCATGACCGCTTTGAAGCGCAGTTTCAAAGTTTAGAATATCGCCTGTAATAGTATCTTCGTTGAACTCAGTCATATATCTCCTTATGCTACATTTCAACTCATAGCACTAGCGCCTAACGAACACACATCACCGGGCCGCCGAACGGCCTCACCTGTACCCACATGAAGTGCGCTTCGGCGGCTCCGGTGCATGTCGTTGTTAGACTGCCCGCGAAGACCTCATTCTTGCTTCTGAGTTTGCACCTTCTTCGGCTCGAATTCGACTGATTTGATTACGCGCTCAAACAACTCATGTTCCTCCGGCTTGTAAAGCACCTTCGAAATGTGCATATCGACCCAGAATCCATCCTTCACGTACTCGGCGTACATATTCTGCTGTTTAACTGGCTGGCCTTGGAAAGTTGGCATAAAGAACTCGAAGTAACTCACATCACCGATTTCTGACTGGATAGCCTTCTGCGGTTTCTCCCATGACGGGTTGCCAAGTTTCCACACCATGTCCCGGCACGCTTTGCTGTCCTTGCAATCCTTCACCGGCTCGATGAAGAAGGAAAGCGATATTTTATTCTTTTCATCATACATCGAAAAATATCCCTGCCGGCCATCAGGGCTCACTTGCTGCTGCTCAACAACCAAGTTGCCTTTGGGCAGCGTGAGTGTCCAAGGCGCAGCCGGGACAGTGAACTTGAACCGTTGTTCGGCTAATGTCGCTGAAGCTACTGATAGCTGAAACAAGGCCAAGAGGAGACAGAAAGTTGTGAGTTGTTTGATAGAGAATTTGGCGGTTCTTTCTTGAGTCACAAGAATCCACTCCTTTCACAATCACCCGAGACATAAAATTACATCTGAACAGTGAGGCTGTCTAACGAACACACATCACCGGGCGCGCGAACGGCCTCACCAGCAACCACGTGAATTGGACTTCGCGCGCTCCGGTGCATGTCGTTGTTAGACGCCGGTATGAGCCTTAGCCTTTGTGGGATTGACTTGAAGACCTGCTTACGCGTGGGAACTGGCATCAGTTACTCGGGAAAAAGAAGGTCACTTCCTGAGATAACCTTCCGTCAGAGTTCCTTACCTGTATCTTCGTGTCGGGCTCTCGCCTGACTCCCTTGCCTGCTTTCTTTCCAATGAGTACTCTGGCTGGTTCGGTTTCGTCATTCTTAGTCTTTTGTTCCTCGCCGTTGAGCAGAATCTTTGCCCCGGCGTCAAAGTATTCGCCTCTAATCGTCAGCCGCTTGCCCTCTAAGTAGAGGGCAAAAATCCAAGGGGTGTCACTCGGCCTTTTGCCGAGACCATTGTTGGCATCAATAGTTGAGGGTCTCCCTGGATCGAAGGCCAATCTAGAGGCATTTTTAATTGGGAAAGCTGTCTCGCCCCAACTGATCCCCGCATCATCACTCCGGATAATTCCTTGCTTGGTTCCTAAATACAACGTAGACGAGTTCACCGGATCAACGACCAGCCCGCCTGTTAATCCATCCTGTCTTTCAAGTATGCTGGCCCAGCTTGCACCGCCATCCGTACTCCTGTAGAGCCTCGTAGCGGCGAGCGCATAAAGTACTGAAGAATCCGATGGGGCAATCCTAAGACCGGCTGCCTCGAACGGCACCCCCATATTCTTCCATGTGCTGCCAGCGTCGGTGGACTTAATCATTTGAAAGCCATCGTTGAAATAGAGAGTCGAAGGGTGATGTGGATCAATCTCAAAATTTCGGGTGATAACCACATCACCGAGTCCTATAGGGAGCAGGACATTCCAATGCTCGGCATCGTCGGTACTCCTATATATAGCTCTTAGGCTCATGACGTACAACGTTGCATGATTACTCGGATCGATCCTTATGCCTCCCACATAGTCGTTTTGCAGGCCGCTGTTGAAAGGGCGCCATGAGGCGCCGGCGTCGGTGCTCCTAAAAACCCCACGAGCGCCGCCCTCAAAACCGCCGCCAGAGGCATAGATGATCGAAGAGTTATCAGGGGATATAACCGGCGTGAACGTACCAAGGGTAATGATCCCAGTCGGTGTAATCCAATGCTCACCTCCGTCAGTACTTTTGAAGACGCCTCTGTCAGTCCCGGCGAAAACTCTACCTGGGATCCTAGGGTCCACCACTAGCGATGTAACCGATACACAAGGAAGACCTGGGTTTATGACGGACCAAGTAGCGCCAGAATCGGTGGATTTGAATATGGCACTGCCAGAATCTTCGTCCTGCGCCTTGATTGTGCCCATCACCGGAGCAAGGCTGCTACCAATAAGAAACACTAACGCCCAGACAGTTGTGTGCAGTTTCTTATGTGAATTCCGTTGACGCATCAGTATGCCTCCATTTCGGCCTATCAGAGATAAATAAGTACGGGCGGTGATTTCGCCTGAACAGAATCATACCATATAGCTCAGATGTCATATGGCCATGAAATATCCGCTACTAAATAACGCGAGGCGTCTAACGCCTGCGTTGACCGAGGCCGCGAGCCGCACTCAACCACCCATGACCACCCCGCTTCGCGGCCTTCGCGTCCAACGCTTTGTTGGGCGACGACCGCTAGCATAATCCCTGCGCCCCTCTCATGCCCCTCGCGCTTGTTCACGGCGACGGCAGGCTTTCTTCCTTGGCCTTCGATTGCATACCGCCGCCTCTGGCGAGGCGCCCATTCCGCCCCACTGAA
>DATENM010000011.1 GCA_035275065.1 Blastocatellia bacterium | reverse complement strand
ACGTGGTGGTGGTGAACGAAGTGGTGCAGTACTTTCCGAGTCTGGAGTATCTGCTGAAGGTGCTGGAAGGGATAAAGGGAGTGCTGGCCAGAGGGGGGAGTATCTACTTGGGAGACCTCCGCAGTCTCGACTTGCTGGAGGCATTCCATGGCTGGGTAGAGCTTGGGCGTGCCGACGGGGAAGTGACCGCCGAGCAGTTGCGCGCGCGTATCGCCAGGCGGATGAGATCGGAGAAGGAGCTAGTGGTGTCGCCTTGGTTGTTCGTCGAAATGGCGCAGGAGGCTGGTTGGATCAGCGAGGCGGCAATCGAGTTGAAAGGTGGACGCTACCACAACGAGTTGACGAAGTACCGCTACGATGTGGTGCTGCATACATACCGAAGCATGAATGGCGTTAACGGCGGGCGGCGGCAGGATTGGGAAGCCGATGGGTGGAGTGTGTCGAGGCTGAGGCGCGAGTTGAGTGAGGGAGTCGAGGAACTGGCGTTGAATGGAGTGCCGAACGCGAGGGTGGCGGCGGACCTAGCCAGTCAGCAGTGGCTGGCGGCGGCGGGCGACACCCGAGTGAGCGAAATGCAGGCGCAGTTGGATGAGATATGGAATCGAAGAGAAGCCGTGGACCCGGAGGAGGTGCGGGCTATAGGGCGAGAACTGGGTTACGAGGTGAGGGTGGGCTGGCCTGGACGAGGGGAAGCGGGCAGCTACGAGGTGTTGGTGCGGAGGGCGAAGCGAGAGCTTGAGAAGGTAGTGTCAGAGGAAGCAGGAGAGGTCATAGGCGGGAAGCTGATTGAGCTGTCGGACGGCTGGAGGAAGTACGCGAATCGACCGCTAACGGAGTTGAGGAGCGAAGGCATTGGCACAGAGTTGATGGAGTACTTGCAGCAGCGGCTGCCTGAGTACATGGTACCAGCGGCGTATGTGGAGTTGGAGAAGCTGCCATTGACACCAAACGGTAAGCTGGACCGCAGGAGGCTGCCTGCGCCGGAAGGTGACGCTTACGTGATGCGGGGCTACGAGGAGCCGGTCGGCGAGGTGGAGCGGGCGGTGGCGGCGATCTGGGGCGAGGTGCTGGGGTTGCAGCGTGTGGGTAGACGAGACAACTTCTTCGAGCTGGGAGGACACTCCCTGCTTGTGGTGAGGATGATTTCGCGCCTGAGGAAGGCGCTGAACGTGGAGGTGACGATAGGGGAAGTGTTCGCGCATCCGGTGCTGGTTGACCTGGCGGGGGTGATCGGTGGAGCCGAACAGGCTGTGCTGCCGGCGATCAAGGTCGCAGAACGCGGAGGGCAGCTGCCGCTGTCATTCGCGCAGCAGCGGCTGTGGTTCCTGGCGCAGATGGGCGTCAGCCAGGCCTATCACATTTTCTACGGATTGCGGCTGAAGGGAGAGCTGGACGGCGCGGCGCTGCGGCGTGCTTTAGATGCGGTGGTGGAGCGCCACGAAGCGTTGCGGACGACCTTTGTGACGATTGATGGCGAGCCGGCGCAGCAGATCACGCCAGCCCACCAGAGCCGCTTCGACCTCAAGGAGCACGACCTGCGCGAAGGGGTGAATGCGGATCGGGAGATGGAGCGATTGATACGTGAAGAGGCGGCTACAAGGTTCGATCTGGAAGAGGGGCCGCTGATCCGTGGCCGGTTGATCTGCACGGCGGAAGCCGAGCATGCGCTGTTGATCACCATGCATCACATCGTCAGCGATGGGTGGTCGATGGACATCTTCATCAAGGAGTTGAGCCTGTTGTACGGGGCCTTCGTTCGAGGTGAGCGAGACCCGCTGCCAGAGCTTGAGGTGCAATATCTGGATTATGCGGTGTGGCAGAGGAAGTGGATGGAAGGCGAGGTGCTACGACGGCAGGCGGAGTATTGGCAGAGTGCGCTTGCCGGAGCGCCTGGGCTGCTGGAGTTGCCGACCGATCACGCGCGACCCGCCGAGCAGGAGTACGAGGGCGGACGCGTAGAGGTGGTGCTGAGCGCGGAACTGAGCCGCGGGCTGAAGCGGCTGAGCCAGCAGCAGGGAACGACCTTGTTTATGACGCTGCTGGCGGGGTGGGGAGCGCTGCTGTCGAGGCTGTCCGGGCAGCAAGAGGTAGTGATCGGCACGTCGGTGGCGAACCGCGGGCGAGTGGAGATCGAGGGGCTTATTGGCTTCTTCATCAATACGCTGGCGCTGCGGATAGAGCTGACGGGGAGGCCGAGCGTCGAGGAGGTGCTGAGACGAGTCAAGCAGCAGACGCTGTCAGCGCAGCAGCATCAGGAGTTGCCGTTCGAGCAGGTGGTGGAGGTGGTGCGGCCTGAGCGAAGCCTTGCCCACAGTCCCCTGTTCCAGGTGCTCTTTGATTGGCGGCAGAACTTAGGTGGAGGGAAGCTGACGTTGCCGGGGGTGGAGCTCGCACCGCTGAGGTCAGAGGCACCCGTGGTCGCAAACTTCGACCTGACGTTGACATTGTGGGACGCCGGGAACCGTATAGCTGGAGCATTGGAGTACGCGACTGCTCTGTTCGAGCGCGAGACGATACTGCAGCAGGTGAGATACCTGTTGAACTTGCTGGACGGCATGGTCGCCAACAGCTCCCAGCTTATAGACCAGTTGCCGATTCTGCCGGAAGCCGAGAGGCGGCAGGTGCTGTATGAGTGGAACGCGACGGAAGCTGACTACCCGAAAGACCAGTGCTTCCACGAGCTGTTCGAGCATCAAGCTGAGAAGACGCCCGAGGCCGAGGCCGTCATCTATGGCGATCAGCGCCTCAGCTACTACGAGCTCAACGCGAAGGCCGAGCGGCTGGCCCACTATCTGACCGAGGCCGGCGTAACCGTCGAGTCGCGTGTCGGTATCTACCTGCAGCGCTCGCCGGAAATGATGATCGCTATTCTGGGCGTGATGAAGGCGGGCGGGGCCTACGTGCCGCTTGAGCCGGGACTGCCCACGCGGCGACTCGAACAGATAATGCGCGACGCCGGCATCGAGTCGGTGCTTGTCAACTCCGACCTGATGGCGGACCTGCCGCTGGCTGGGATTGATGTGGTGCTGATGGACGGCGCGGTCACCGACTCGCAGTGGCTTGAAGGGCTGGCCGACGAAGCTGCCTGCGAAGCCCAGACCAGCGCCACGCCCGCTGACCTCGCTTATATCCTCTACACGTCCGGCTCCACAGGCCAGCCCAAGGGCGTGATGGTCGAGCACCGCGGACTGACCAACTACCTTTCTTACGCTGCCGGCAAGTACCTGGGGCCGGAGATACAGGGTTCTGTTGTCAGCTCGCGCCTGAGCTTCGACGCGACGCTGACGACGTTGCTGGCACCGCTGGTTGTGGGCAAGCCGGTTGAGTTGCTAGCTGAAGACGAATCAACAATGAGCCGACTGGCACAGCATCTGTTCGGGACTGACGAGGGGTGGCTGTTCAAAATCACACCGTCGCACCTTGAAGCGCTCGAATACGTGCAGCGGCCAAGGACTACAGGGCCAGCGCCGCACGTAATCGTGGTGGGCGGCGAGCAGTTGAGCGCGCAGAGGCTGAGAAAGTGGAAGCGCGAGCTACTGCCAGAGGCGAGGTTCGTCAACGAGTATGGACCGACCGAAGCCGTCGTCGGCTGTAGCGTGTGGGAATTGAGCGACCAGCAGGGCGTGGAGAAACTGGAGAGGCTAACGGCCGCACCTATCGGGTGTCCAATAGCCAACGCGCGGCTCTACGTGCTTGGAGCGGGGCTACAGCCGCAGCCTTGCAACAGCCTTGGTGAGCTTTACATCGGGGGCGATGGGGTGACACGCGGCTATTTGAATCAGGAGGCGCTGACGCAAGAAAAGTTCATAGCGAACCCGTTCGCGGAGGGGCGGCTGTATCGGACAGGAGATGTGGCGAGGTGGAGTCGAGAAGGCGAGTTGGAGTTCCTTGGGCGGCGCGACCAACAGGTGAAGATACGCGGCTACCGGGTGGAGCTAGGGGAGATCGAAGCGCGGCTGGCCGAATGTGAAGCCGTCGGCGAAGCCGTGGTCATGTTGCGCGAAGAGGCGGCGGGCGATAAGCGCCTGATCGCTTACTACGCCGCCGACACCGACGAGGTCAGCGCCGAGCAGATCCGCCAGCAACTAGCGGCAAGGCTGCCCGAGTACATGCTGCCGGCGGCCTACGTCAGGCTGGCGCAGATGCCCTTGACCCCTAACGGCAAGCTCGACCGCAAGGCCCTGCCCGCTCCCGAAGGCGATGCCTTTGCCCACCACGGCTACGAACCGCCACTCGGCGAGGTCGAGCAGCGGCTGGCGGCGATCTGGAGCGAGGTGCTGAAGGTAGAGCGAGTGGGCCGCCACGACAACTTCTTCGAGTTGGGGGGCAACTCGCTGCTGGTCGTGCGCGTCATCGCGCGGCTGCGCCAGGCCGGCTTGCAAGCCGACGTGCGGGCGCTGTTCGCGCGGCCGGTGCTGGCCGAGTTGGCCGCGCAGATCGGCGCGCAGGCGCCACACGTCGAGGTGCCAGCCAATCGCATCCCTCCAGGCAGTGCGGTCATCGCGCCGGAGATGTTGCCGCTAGTGGAGCTGACCGAAGAGGAGATCGCGCGAGTGGTGGCGACCGTCGAAGGCGGGGCCGGAAACCTGCAAGACATCTACCCGCTGGCGCCGCTGCAAGAGGGGATACTCTTCCACCACCTGATGGGCGGCGAGGGCGATCCGTACCTGCTGGGCAGCCTCTACAGCTTCGACAGCCGGGAGCGCCTGGAGAGCTATCTGGGGGCGCTGCAAGCGGTGATCGGGCGGCACGACATCCTGCGGACGGCGGTGGTGTGGGAAGGGCTGCGAGAGCCGGTGCAGGTGGTCTGGCGGCAGGCGCGGCTGGTGGTCGAGGAAGTGGAGGTGGGGACAGAAGGAGGGGAGGCGGCGGCGGCGGAGTTGTACGAGCGCTACAATCCGCGGCGGTATCGGCTGGAGGTGTGGCGGGCGCCGCTGCTGCGGATGGCGGTGGCGGAGGACAAGGCGGCGGGGCGATGGCTGCTGATGCAGTTGCAGCATCACCTCGTAAGTGATCACGCGACACTAGAGGTGATGCAGGAGGAGATCGAGGCGTACCTGCTGGGGCGCGGCGAGGAGTTGGCGAAGCCGCTGCCGTTCCGGAATCTGGTGGCGGCGGCACGGCTGGGGGTGAGACAGGAGGAGCACGAGGCGTATTTCCGCGGGTTGCTGGGAGAGGTCGATGAGGCGACGGCGCCGTTCGGTTTGCTGGATGTGCAGGGCGACGGCAGCGGGATTGATCTCGCACATATGAAAGTGGACGTAGGTTTGGGGCAGAGGATACAGAAGAGCGCGCGGGAACTGGGAGTGAGCGTGGCGAGCGTGTGTCACGTGGCGTGGGGGCAGGTGGTGGCGCGGACGAGTGGGCGTCAGGAGGTGGTGTATGGGACGGTGCTGCTGGGACGGATGCAAGGGGGCGAGGGGGCGGAGCGGGCGATAGGTTTATTCATCAATACTCTGCCGGTGAAGGTGAGGGTGGGTGAGGGCGGGGCGGCGGCGAGTGTGCGGGGAATGCAGGAGCAGTTGGGAGAGTTGCTGAGGCACGAGCAGGCGTCGTTGGCGTTGGCGCAGCGGTGCAGCGGGGTGGCGGCGCCGACGCCGCTGTTCACGTCCCTGCTGAACTACCGTCACAGCGGGAGCGGCGCTGTCGCGTGGTCGCCCGAGCAGGCCCGCGCTTGGCAAGGCGTGCAGCTTTTGTATGGGGAATCGCGTAACAACTATCCCTTGAATCTCGCCGTGAACGATTTGGGAGAAGGCTTCTCGCTGTCGGCGCAGGTGGTGGCTTCCATCGGGGCGCAGCGCGTCTGCCAGTACATGCACCGGGCGCTGGAGTCGCTGGTCGAGGCGCTGGAGAGCGCGCCGGCGCGGCCACTGCGTAGCCTGAAAGTCATACCAGAGGGCGAGCGGCGGCAGATGCTGGTGGAG
>DATENM010000010.1 GCA_035275065.1 Blastocatellia bacterium | reverse complement strand
GAGGAACATGAGTTGTTTGAGCGCGTAATCAAATCAGTCGAATTCGAGCCGAAGAAGGTGCAAACTCAGAAGCAAGAATGAGGTCTTCGCGGGCAGTCTAACAACGACATGCACCGGAGCCGCCGAAGCGCACTTCCCGTTGTTCTTTCATTGCCATTCGGCGGCCCGGTGATGTGTGTTCGTTAGACAACTTTGCTCGACAAAGACGTGGCTAATTGATAGCGCCTGCGCACCACCTTCGCTGGCCAAGCCAACACCAACCTCGTGGTTGTGTGGCGGCGCAACTCGCTCGCGCCTGCCTTCACTTGCTTCGTCGCGTGGTCGTTGCGGTACTCGCTGGCGCATGTCTCGATATGGCCGTCCGCCGCGCAGTCGCTACGCGACGGGCCAAAGGGCCGGCGCGGCTGTGTAGTCGCGGCGTAGTATGCACAATCGGGATGCAGCAGGGAGCTTTGAGGGCTGTCTAACAACGACATGCACCGGAGCGCGGCGAGCGCGGTTCTTGTGATTCATCCAATGCGACACGCCGCGCCCGGTAATGTCGAGCGTTGGGCGGAACTAATCGCTGTATAGTGCAGTGACAGATTGCTTATAATCCGAAACAGGATCATACAGACAGCTTCAATGAATTAGGAGATGCAGTGAAACTGGGTGAGTATACAGCCGAATTCGCGGATGCATGCGCAACTCTTCGCAATGGCAAGGCCAATCAATCTGCACTTATAGCCGGACGACTGCTAGAGAACCTGCTTTGTGACCTCTACTCTGACAACTTTGATCAATTCGACGAACCATTGCAGCAAGAGATACGTCAACGCGAGCAAGCGGCAAACAAGCAGATAGGATTATATTTCCTAGAAAGGCTTTATCATGAACTGAAGCTGTTCGATGCTATAGAAAATATTACACAGCGGTCTACTCAGGTCTTAAAATTTTTGAACTTATATGCCTGTCGAAGAATACGAAACCGAATTGTACACCAGCGCCATTCTGCAACATCAGACGAGGCGAGATTCTTGCTCAATACAATAGAGCAAATACTTGCCTATCTCGGTGCTGACGTCGATTCTGCTCGCTTGGGCGATTCTGAACTCGTACCGCTCCGCTATTCGAATAGTAGTGATTGTCTGCGACTTCTTCTACAAAAGATATGGGAATTCCCAGAAGCAAATGGATCACGTGCTTCTTGGGCAGTAAAAGAGAGCTTGGTACTAAGAGGCGAACTTACCAAAGCAATTGAGCAACCAGGATTAGGAATAGCTCTCTTCACAACGGAATTAGCAGGCGAGGTGTTTGGTGATAAGGCCAAAGACAAGATACACTCCTGCGTTGATTGGGGATTAAAACAAGCAATGACATCTGATCGGCACCTCATTTCAGGAGAGATTATTAGTGGCATCACAGGAAGAATAACAAGCAATCTTGATTTTCGTCATACTATCGCCCTTGCCATTCTTATGGCACGTTCGGGTTTATATCGTGACCACCAAGAGCACTATCTAAGGATGGTCTTAGATAGTCAATGCGACGACGGCGGTTGGCCATCCGAATTCGACACTAAGACGAGTGAGTTGACCTCAACGGTATATACCGTTGAATATGTAGGAATCTGTTCAAGACTATTTGAAAATCCGCCGTTGAGCTTGAATGACCCTCTCCGTAGCGGCCAAGACTGGCTTATTCGCTGCTCTATGCCAAATGGTGGCTGGGCAACAAGAATTTTTGAAAAAGAATCATGGGACCAATTATGGAGCACGGCATATATCCTCCAACGCTTGTTGGCTAGCGACCTGCCTGCTTATCCTGAATGGTCGCAGGCCCTAAGATTCGCCACCGCCTCACTATTACAGAAAAGCTCAGAGGCGAAATACGCGGACCCGAAACTTCAGCTACGAGTAGAAGCCCGGGTTGCAGCAGCACTATCTTGCTCATTAATAGTGGGTACTATATCGCCGCTTTTAAGGGAGAGCGCGGAGGCGTGGCTTCATGAATGGAAACGCCGATTTCTACACACTCTCCAGCATGTACCGTCAAGAGAGTGTGACTTGGCGACAGCAACATTTGCATCACGCGCACTGTTGAAAGGTAAGAACTATCGTGAAATAGGAGATAGCGTGCTGACAGAATCTCAGTAACATTCCTTCGTTCCGCCCAACAATGCGTTGCAGCGGAGGCCGTGAAGCACAGTTCTCATGATTCGGCCATTGCCGCTCACGGCCCCGCTGAACGCGGGCGTTAGGCCGCTGGGCCAAGTGTTAAATGGCCGGTCACGTCCGACGATGTCAACCTCCCTCGATTGATAGAGCGCCATGCGGAAATTTCGCGACTACGCAATACTTCCGTGGCTGGTCTCTATAGCCACCCTGGTCGGTGCCTACAGCGCATCTGATACGATCAGCCCGCGCGTGCCTCGACTCATCCTCCTCGCCATTGGTTCGGGCGTGCTCTTCATTTGGATCGGCCTGTGGCTGCGCCATCGCTACGGCGTTTGGCCACTCGCCGCGTGGACAGCGGCGGCGATGGCATTCGGGTCGCTCGCGCTTGGCCCGATCACCGTCGATGCGCTAGACCTCCCTAGCGGATGGGGAGCGTGGGCAGGGTCTATTCATTCTCGAAGATCAAGCCCGATGGCTGCCATCGCAAGTCCTGGCTGTGCTGCATACCTCCGACACGCCGCCGCGATGTTTGTCACTCCTTCCACCCTCATCAACGTTATTGCCGCATTCCTCAACGCCG
>DATENM010000009.1 GCA_035275065.1 Blastocatellia bacterium | reverse complement strand
ACCCGCAGACGATGAACCGCTACGCGTATGTGTTGAACAACCCGCTGGCGTTGGTAGACCCAACGGGGCACGCGCCGGGGATTGTCGAGAACCCGGACTACTATGACGACGCGGAGGAGCAGAAGCGGCATGCGCCGCCGCAGATGACGCTGGTGTTCGACGCGGCGGCGGCGGCGGCGGTCGAGAGCGGGCATGGGAGCTATGCCGATTATGGGATCGGGCCGGTGTTCAGCGAGCAGATGATCGTCACGGCGGACGAGCAGATTGACGTTGGGGCGCTGGGGTCGGCGCTGATCGACCACATCAACAACACGGTGATTGATCCGCACAAGAATGACGGCGACCGCATGGTCGAGGGGCTGTTCATTGGCGTTGGCAAACTCGACCTATTCGCGGCGTCACTTGGTCTCGGTGCGGGAGGAGCAGCGGCAGAAGAGGGGGCCGCAGAGGCAGCCGATGTTTGCCAAGAAATGATACAGGTCTTTCGCGTTGAGGGTAATATTAACACTAGAATCCTCATAGGAGACGCAGGGGAAGTCGGGGTACAGGGAGAAAACACCTTGTTCTTAAACTTTGGGGATGAGGCAAGGGCAGCAGAATTTCTTGCTCAGAGAGCAGGCCAAAACCTTGAGGGGGCTGCCATAAAATCTTTTCAGGTTCCAAAAACATTCTTGGAAGAGATGCAGGCAACAGCTGTCCCGGAACGCCTCGCAAGACAGTTTCTAGATAGACCATTCATTGTTGATGCTGCTAAAGCAGCAAACCAATTTGGTCTTCGTACACCTCAGATTGAAAGGCTAAGGAGTGTTATAGTACAAGGCACAGGGAGAGTATTCTAATGAGGTCAGAAGACGAACTCCGCCATCTGCATGAGGGCCCATCACCGGGCGAGAAATTTGAGGGCCTAGCTATCTTTGAACTGCTGGCTTATTGTCAAAGCAACGCTGACGCGGTCCTCAATCGGTGTAAAGAGGTATTAGAAGTGGTGCTAAGGCACGAGCGAAATGAATGGCCTTCCCTTGATGACTGGCGAACCTTGTTACCCATGTGGTTTGTTATGGAATGCGCCGATGAAGTTTCTAGAGAAGAATCCGAGCGATGGCTTAAATGGTGGCAAGGTTTATCTAGAGAGCAGCAAGCCAAAGTGGAAAGAGAAGCTAGATGGTCGTTAAGTGATTGGCTTTATTGGTTTGAGCCTGATGTCCGTCAATGGTTTTGGTGGGATGCTCATATAGAGGACTCCAAAACGTTATCTGTGTATGTTGAAGTTCAAAGCCTTCCTTTCCCTTGGGGGGCTTTGGATTGGCTCTTGCGAGCATCCGGAGCGGTCAGTGTCAAACAAAAAAAATAACTCCACTTCCGTTCCTGCTAACGCGCGAGCAAAGTTAATTCATCAAAATTGCTTCTCTAACTTTTCATCGTTGCGGACTGTAATCGCTCGATAGTTTAACAGCTACACCAAAGTTATCTGCTGGCCAGTACGACTCCCATATTTCATCCTTCTCGCCTCCGAGCCTTTCTTATCGCTAATGTGATTGTTAAGTACTCTTGGGCCGACAATCTTCATGATGAGCGGAGGATGACGCGGACGAGCAGATTGACGTTGGGGCGCTGGGGTCGGCGCTGATCGACCACATCAACAACACGGTGATTGATCCGCACAAGAATGACGGCGACCGCATGGTCGAAGGGCTGTTTGTCGGCGTTGGCAAACTCGACCTATTCGCGGCGTCACTTGGTCTCGGTGCGGGAGGAGCAGCGGCAGAAGAAGCCGGAGAGATAGTCATGTTGGATACAAATGCGGTGATAAAGTTTGAGGAGGCATCAACGCTTCTTGGGCCTGGGGAGATTCCAGTTGTCAGTGAGCAAGTTATGACCGAGTTGAATGCCCTAGTTGAGCGAGGTACTATAGATGCTCTACCCTCTTACAAATCTGGCTCAGTTCCGCCACCGATCCAAGTGAACCCTGGCATTCGAGGAATCCCCCTCCGTCATGTGTTCTTCAAATAGATGGGATAGGTTTTAAGCATGATTAGCCCAGAAAAACTGAGTAATGCGCTTTATAGCCTTCATTTAATACTAGTGAAGGTAAGATTTATGGCTTATAACAATGAGCCTTTTGCGGATATAGTAATTATTCTGGACTATGCCGAGATGCTTCCTCGATTGATTGCTTCTAAAGAGAATATGACCGAGGAGTTTAGACATTATATTTCGGCTTTAACAGACCGGTACCCTTCGTTTTCCCATATCTTGGAGAAATTTGATCAGCCTGATGTGCCTGATAGCTGGTGATGATTAGACTCAGCTTTAATAAGTGCAAGCTGGCGAGTAGGAGTACGGCTACGACCTGGCCGGCCACCTGACCTCTGAGCAGTACCCCTCCGGGCGCGTCGTCACCACCGCCTATGACCAGGCGGGCCGCCTCAATGATGTCAGCAGCGGCACCACCCACTACCTCAGCCAGTTCAGCTACACCGCCCACGGCGGCGTCAAAGACCTCA
>DATENM010000008.1 GCA_035275065.1 Blastocatellia bacterium | reverse complement strand
CTAACGCACACACATCACCGGGCGCGGGCGACGGCACTACGATCAATCACGTACACCCCGCTGCCCGCGCTCCGGTGCATGTCGTTGTTAGGTCGCTGCTTGGCCATCACCCAACTCTCATTTGATAAGCCCAGTGACTCGCAGCAACCAATACCCTCCCCAGTATGCTGTGGGTAATGCCACTACTACCAAAGAAAATATTACCCCCGCCTTCAGCAGCTTCGGCCCTAGACGGCCGCCGCTTTCTGGCCACGTCTTTCTCAGAGCCTTCTCAGCAACCCATCCGGCGGTGTAGCAGAGATTCATTATCACCGGAGCGGCCAGCAATGCCATCGGCTCTATCACGTCTTCGCTTGGTTTTAAGGCGTTCGTTTTGGAGACGATGAAGGATAAAAGCATGAGGCTGCATATCCCGGCAGTGCCGACCAGGAGGTTGTAAGGAATTCGGCGTCGCTCCCACCAAAGGATAATGTCTGCGACAGACCGCTCGCCTTCTGGCACGGAGAAAATCCACGCTTTGAATCTGTCTGCCAGTTTCATCATTACTCGCCCCAAGTTGTTATAGCGACAGCGACCTAACGCTCGCGTTCAGCGGGGCCGCGAACGGCAATAGGAGAACCATAAGAACTGGACTGCGCGGCCTCCGCTGCAACGGCTTGTTAGGCCAACTTCTCATGTCAGCCTCTTTAAGATGAGCCAGTTTATTACTGAAAGCGCGGTAAAAGTGGCAAAGAAGAAAACCGGAGTGACCCATCGGATCTTTATTCGATCAAGCATTCGAGAGAAGGGGCCTTCTGTCTTATGGATTTTCTCCTTGCCTATCAGTTTCCGGTATTCCGCTAGCACTGAATAGCATCGAAATTGTTCGGCGAAGAAAAGCCAAGTTGCGGCTAATGCCAATAGCCATCCAACACAAGGAAAAATGAGCATGCTAATATTGTATTGTTTGAAAAGCTCAATCTTTACATACGGAATTATTGAAGCAATTACAGCAGCGAGGCCATAGCGTGGTAATAGGCTCCAGCAATGCTTTTGGCGGAACTTCCATTCATCCAATAAGAGTTTCGCTCTTTCCAGGTCAGTGATAATTGTATCAGATGCTGTTTGAGTCATGACGTTCACCTCCTTTGGGCTAGCCAGAAGACGTACAACAACAATGTCTCATGACGCAAGGCTTTTGCTGTTGATTAGTCTCCTTGCTCGATAGTGCGCTGGTGGGCCTAACGTCACGCATCACCGGGCGCGGCGTGTCGCACTCGACCAATCATGAGAAACCCGCCCGCCGCGCTCCGGTGCATGCGCTTGTTGGGCGTCGCCCCTAACCCCATCCCCCTCAAAACCGTCGGCCTCCCGCCTTCCTCCCCTCCCTTTTTCGTCCGCCCCCGGTTCTGCCTCAGGCTCCCCGTCCTTTCCCATTGTTCCTTCGCCGCGCGCATCTCGCCGCCGCTGCCTGCACCACCCTCATGGCTGCCGCCCCCGCCCTGGCTTCTGTTGCTGGCCATCTCGCCCGCCGCTCGCGCCGCCGCCATTGCCGCTGTCGCATGCCCATCCCTTGCGGCCCACCCAATCATTTAGCCGCGACGGCGATACGATGCGCAGCTGCTCACCGGCGTTTGTCTGCCGGTTGTTGCCAACCTCGCCGCTGCGCCGGGTGAGGGTTGCCAGCGGTGCGACGCGAATGGATGATCGTTGCAGGCGAGTCAAGCCATCCGCCGGCTTGCATCGTTGCGCCTGCCAGCGATGGCGGGCAAGGCGCCCAACGAACACACATCACCGGGCCGCCGAGCGGCACCACGAAGAATCACACGAACGGCGCTTCGGCGGCTCCGGTGCATGTCGTTGTTAGGCGCTGCCTTATCGGCGGTATCTCTTCATCCCCTTCTGGCTCATCACAAGAAAGACCAGCGCCGCAATAGCGACCAGATTCACTCCCAAACCCCTTGCCCCGCTCCCCTCTGCTTGCAAGAAGGTATGTCGCACCAGCAGCCCTCCGCCCCACGTTATTTCGCCCTTGAGCACTTGCACCAACAAAGCCACGCCAGCGACATACTGCCAGGACAACCACACGCTAAAGACCTGCACACACTGCAACCCCTGGACGATTCCTGATAACACCACGCCGAGGGCGGGCTTGAACCAAAGCAAAATGCCCGAAATGATAACCAGCAAGTCGAGTCCTGCGCCAAGCAGAATCAATGGTTTACTAGCTCCTGCTTTGGCGGCAAAGATTGTCGCAATCAGAGCAAGGATGCCTCCTAGTACTTCCGCTATGGCTATGATTCTTCGCCACACTTTTATCATTCGTCAAAGATTTGATTTTGCAGTCGCCTAACGCCCGCGTTCAGCGGGGCCGCGTGTGACACTCCGATGCTGATGAGACACTCGCTTCGCGGCCTCCGCTGCAACGCCTTGTTAGACCCCACTTGCTCATCGTGCAGATGTTCGCTGTGTTCGTTACTTCGATACTTACCTCTTCAAATCGCGAAGCAATCTATCAAAGCTGTCTTCAAATGCGGCGTAGTCTTTCCAGTTTGAGAAATCTGGTATGAAATACTCGCGCAGCTCGACTGCTAAATCCTTGCCCGTGTCAGCATCAAAGCACCTCCACTGCTTGATAGCATCAAAGTTTACTAATCGGATGGGAAAAAGCTTACGGCGACCCTCTCTGATCTCAGCGTGGCGGGCGTTGCGAATTTCAGTCATCACCCATTCGCTCCGCATGCTACTTTCGGATAGAACTATTAACAGACGGTCCTGCATCTGTATTGCTCGTTCCAGTTGCTCATGAACCTTTTTACCACCCTGTATATCTTCAGGAGCAAACCAGACGCGTAAGTGGGCATTGCGCATTCTAAAATAGAGTCGCTTAGCAAATTCCTTGTCTTTCTCGCTGTAGCTTATGAAGCAAGAGTAGAATTGTATTGCTTGTTCATTACCGAAATGAGACGGTAAGAATGTTATAAAGTCATCTGGTACGCCGCAGCCTTGGAGGAATCTCTTAGGAACTTGGCCTCTGGATTTGTAGAGCGTGTCTATGCTGATGTATGAAGGGCCAACGTGGGCAACTGAGTCAAGCCCTTTCGCGCTACTAAGGTCTGTTTCCGCAAAGGAATTCTCACTCATTATGGCGATTGCAAAATTTGCATCTCTAAGAGTAGTTCTTAAAAACTTCCCGTCTCTGATGCCAGCACCGCTGAGGTTTGCGCCGCTGAGATCCGCGACGGTGAAATCTACACCATAGAGTCGCGCATCACTGAGGTTTGCCCCAATGAGATCCGTAATAAAGAAATTTACACCGCTCAGGTCTGCGTCTCTAAGGTTCGCGCCATTTAGGTTCGGGCGTCTTCTAGCACTATTTTCCCTCCACTCATTCCACGCCTTAACGCCCTGCTTGAGAATCTCTATATCTTCTTTATTGGCCATCTGTCCCTCGTTTCGACGCAGTATCTCATTAGTGTGATTCGTAAGCAATCTCGCAAGAATGAAGAAGGACGCGGCCGATGCCACCTTGCCGCGCAGGGGTCTAACGCTCCGATTCAGCGGGCGCGGGAACGGCATTGGTGGAAGGTTAAGAACTGCGCTGCCCGCGCTCCGCTGCAATCGGTTGTTAGGCGCGGTGTCCAAGCCTATCTGGATCATATTCTTATCTGCGTGTTATTCGGATCATCTCCTTTAGACTTGAAGAAACGATTGATCGCAACTGCTCGGTGGAACGATAGTATTGAACTCGTAGCGGCGCAATATCGAAGTGAAGGTTTGTTCCTTCCTTGGCTATCAGAAGGATGTCTGAAGATTCATTACCTACTCCATGTGCGTAGCCTAATTCGTAGTACACATTTGGCCGTTCATTAGTCAGATCGCAAATGATAAATTCGGAATCCTCAATCAGTTCAGTAACCTCCCGAATAACAAGTCCAGAGCCTACGTTTTCATCGACTCTCTTTGCCTTGAGCTTGAGTTTGGAACACTCATCTTTTATTGCAGAGTAGGCTTCCCGCATTTCCTCTCCGGTAAAAGGCATGATGACAAAGACGGTATTCGGTGTAAATTCGCCAATGTCTTCAGGATCATAGTCAGGTCGTCGGAATTCTCGATCCATAAAGGTTGTTTTCCTACCCATAATAAATCTCCTTCTGCACCTAATCGTGCGAGCGCCTAACGCCACGCATCACCGGGCGCGGCGTGCCGCACTGAACCAATGACGAGAAACCCGCCCGCCGCGCTCCGGTGCATGCGCTTGTTGGGCGACGCCCAGGAACCGCTTGTATCTCCCAACGGTCGAGCCCTTCGCCAT
>DATENM010000007.1 GCA_035275065.1 Blastocatellia bacterium | reverse complement strand
TAAAGAGTAAGAAAGCGTTAGGTGAGAGGAAGTAAACCTACAAGTTGCGCCTAACAACGACATGCACCGGAGCGCGGCGAGCGAGTCTCTCATCACTCATCCAATGCACCATGCCGCGCCCGGTGATGTGTGTTCGTTAGGTGGCTACTTGAATTTATCGATAAAGTTAACCTATATGGCAGATCGATCTATTTCGCAGAAAATCGGTTCTCAGGGCCATCGCTGGGTGATGGCTCACATTGAAGAAAATCCGAACTGGCTCGTCCGTGGACTCGATGAAGATTTCGGAGTGGACGCAGAAGCAGAATTGACTGAAGATGGCATTGTTGGACAAATTCTAAAACTTCAGTTTAAGTCATCTGAGATTGTTAATCGTAACAATAACCAAATAGAGTTTAGAATAGACCGCAAATACATTGAATATGCAAAGTCATGCCGATATCCGGTAATATTTATTCGAATAGATGTATCCGAAAAACAAGCGTGGTATTTATGGCTCCAACAATGGATACTTGAGAAACGAGCAGCAAGGGACCGCCTTGAAGATCAGGAGAGTTATACTATTTGGATTGATGAGTCACAGACTTTAACCTCGGGTCTCAATGCTGTTCTAAAAGACATTGCAAGATGGAGGGGAGAGACTCAGTTGGTTCTCAGCTTGCTTGATACGATGCGAGCCGCAGCCGCAACATATAATGAAGATATTATGTCTCAAGTTGTCACTTTACTCTCAACGACAGCTCATACTGTTGCTGATGCTTCGCTAGATATAATAATTCAAGAAGCTACTATCTTGGGAAATAGCCTCAGAGGCACCCGTGAGGGACTTGCTATATCACAGCAACTTTTCTCTCTCATTCGAACATTCGGTGATCGTGTATCACTCTCCTCTATAGATGCAGTCGTTCGGCGAGGCGATTCCTACTCCCGAATAGGACTTGATGCGCTTGGCATTCTTTACGACGAGTATTTTCAACATATCTCTTCTCTAAACCTCTCTGATCACTTCGAGGAGAAAGGTCTACTGAGGGTGGCATATTACTGTGCCCTTAGGGAGGCCAATCCCGAAAAGAAGTATATTGATTTTATGGGAGGGCCAGGAGACTTTACATTTGCTGGCCTAAAGTTTAGCTGTCCCCCAGAAGCTCGCTTTTGGGATAAGTACGCAAACCGTGGAGCATCCGCTATTCTTGATTATTTAGAACCAGAAAAAGCATCCTAACTATTACTCATCTGCGACGCGCCACCTAACAACCGCATCCAGCGGAGGCCGCGAAGCAAGTTTCTTAACGTTCCTTGATTGCCGTTCGCGGCCCCGCTGATGCGGAGCGTTAGACCCATAATACTACCAGTTTTTCAGATAAGCTTCCGAAAGAAGTGCGAGTTGGTTACGAATGATAAGCTGCTAAAATAAACGATCTGAATATGGTTTTCGCAAGCGAAAAAATAAGAGAGATTAATATCAGCAAGCCAGCCCGCGCATTACAATTTCTGAGGTTCACAGATTATGTGATGGTTCTATTCTGTGGTTTCGGAGTGTTGGGCCTTTTATTACAAGTAGTCATAGATCAAAAGCTAAGGCAGGAGATGGGATGGATCATTACATCAATCCTGTTCGCAGTTCTTTCTTTCAGTATATACGTCGGATTCCGGCATGTTGGCGTTATTAATCCTCATGTTTGGCGGGCATATATTATTGCCTTCCCGATGCTTCTACTTGTCTGCATTGTGTTTGTCTTGAGTTCTCTCATCGACCTTTTCATTGCCTTTGTAAATAATAGTGGTAAAGGTCATGGTGACGCGAAAGACATCGCCCTCCTGTTCCTATACTTCTTGGGCGGTGTGGTTGTTCTATCGGGATTTGTTTCTATACTGCTTCTGAGAAGTATGCTGATTGCACCGCTCGGTATTGCATTAGTGGAGATTCTCTCTCGCCTTAGGAATAGAGACAAACGAGTCATCAGTAATACAAATGTAAAAAGAGCGAATGTCCTTATCGGATCGCTATATGGAATATGCGGGGGGATTATTGTTTTGGGAGGTATTTTACCAGATGATCTACGCAGACACAGTGATTTTTTAGTAATCTCTCGCTATTTGTTTCTTCCAGGCTTCTTCTTTTTAGTGAAAGCCCGAAGATATTTTCAGATTAATGCTGATTCGTTGCTTTCCGTTGACAAAAGATCCCCGATCTTATTCCTTAGAGCTTTTAATGACGATGAAAGGCAAATTTATAAAACTTCACTGAGAGCCATTTTAGATTTTTCACTCGAAACTAGACTTGCAAATCATTTCTCTTATTTTGGGCCATTTATTGCCCTAGGCTCCCCTAGAGCATCTGTACCAGGACTAGGAGCAGCACAAGTTGTGCTCTTGGAAAGCGAATGGCGGTCAAAAATAATAAGTTGGATATCCGAAGCCGTTCTAATTATTATGTATGCTGGGAAAACCCCCTGGGTAAAGTGGGAGTTAACTAAGGTTATTGATTTAGACCGAGTCTCGAATTTGATATTGATGATTCCTGAGATCAATGAGTGGCGCTACGCCGACCTATCTGAGGAAACCGCTGCCCGGATTAAACACTTGAGAGACGTTTTTAAGAGCACTAGATGGAATGAGTCCCTTTCTGAGCTACAAGGTTTGCAAGATATATGTGCGTTGTTGTTTAGCGACGATGGGGCAATCGTTGTGATAAAAAGCCGCCCCCGCAATCGAGATGCATATCACTTAGCTGCTCTAATCGCTCATTACATCATATTAAATCCGGCTGCTAAGTGAGTTGCTCCATAAGAATCAGGGGGAGCACGGACTATTACGAAAATGGCGCATCAGATCAGAAGGGGCTCACAGAATTCAGTTAAACAATCGCGTAATTCGTAGCGAGAGTTCGCGCCATTGACAGGGTCTAACAACACGTTGCAGCGGAGGCCACGAAGCGCACTTCTTATGGCTACTTGTGAGGCCGTTCGCGGCCCCGCTGAACGCGGGCGTTGGGCGCCTCTCCCGTAGTCACTGAAGTGCGAATGAGGTTCGCGCCACAAACTTGGTTCGGTGGCAAGTCGGCCCTGCGGCGCTCGCTCAACGCAACGGCAAGCGCTGCACCGACGAACAACCAGCAGTCGCCA
>DATENM010000006.1 GCA_035275065.1 Blastocatellia bacterium | reverse complement strand
TCGAACCAGAACACCTGCATCAACCAGAAGCCGATTGTGCGCGAGGGCCAGCGCGTCAAGAAGGGCGACGTGATCGCCGACGGGCCTTGCACGCAACTCGGCGAGCTGGCGCTGGGCCGCAACGTGCTGGTCGCCTTCATGCCGTGGCGCGGCTACAACTTTGAGGACGCCATCCTGGTCAGCGAAAAGCTGGTCAAGGAAGACTCATTCACTTCGATCCACATCGAAGAACTCGAAGTCGAAGCGCGCGACACCAAGCTTGGGCCGGAAGAGATCACGCGCGACATCCCGAACGTGTCGGAGTCGGCGCTGCGCGACCTCGACGATTCGGGCATCATTCGCATCGGCGCTTACGTCAAGCCGGGCTCGATCCTGGTCGGCAAAGTCACGCCCAAGGGCGAGACGCAGTTGACGGCGGAAGAGAAGCTGCTGCGCGCCATCTTCGGCGAGAAGGCCGGCGACGTGCGCGACGCCAGCCTGACCTGCCCGCCGGGCATCGACGGCATCGTCGTTGACGTGAAGGTCTTCACACGCAAGGGCGCGGAGAAGGACGAGCGCTCGCTCGCCATCGAGCGCGCCGAAGAGGAGAAGCTCGAAAAGAACCTCCGCGACGAGACGCGCATCCTCGAAGACGAGCGCAACAAGCGCATCTACGAGCTGCTCGAAGGCCAGCGGCTGGCCGAAGACCTCGTCTACAAGAGCAAGAAGCTGCTCGCGAAGGGCACCAAGCTGACGCGCGAGGAGCTTGAGGGCGTCGAGTTCGGCGCGCTGCGCAAGGTCGAGATCGCCAACGCACGCATTGACGTGCAGGCCGAGATCGCCGAGATCGAGCGCCGCACCGAGCGCCAGATCAAAGTCCAGCAGCAGCTTCACAGCGAGAACGTCGAGAAGCTGAAGAAGGGCGACGAGCTGCCGCCGGGCGTCATCAAGATGGTCAAGGTCTTCGTCGCCATGAAGCGCAAACTGTCGGTCGGCGACAAGATGGCGGGCCGCCACGGTAACAAGGGCGTCATCGCGCGCATCCTGCCGGTCGAGGACATGCCTTACCTGCCCGACGGGACGCCCGTGGAGATCGTGCTGAACCCGCTCGGCGTGCCTTCGCGTATGAACGTCGGCCAGATTCTCGAAACGCACCTCGGCTGGGCGTCGAAGAGCATCGGCCAGATGCTCAGCGACCTGCTCTCGGACGAGTCGCGCGCCGAACGCATACGCAAAATCTATAAGGACGTTTTCGTGCTGCCCGAGCAGCAGGAGCGTTTCGCGGCGATGGCCGACGCCGACCTCATTGACCACGCGCGGCTGCTGGTCGAAGGCATCCCGTTCGCCTCGCCGGTCTTCGACGGCGTGCGCGAGAACGACATCAAGCGGCTGCTCGAATACGCCGGCCTGCCGACCTCGGGCAAGACGAACTTGTTCGACGGCATGACGGGCGACGCGTTCGAGCAGAAGGTGACGGTCGGCTACATCTACATGATGAAGCTGTCGCATCTGGTCGATGACAAGATTCACGCCCGCTCGATTGGGCCATACTCGCTCATCACGCAGCAGCCTCTTGGCGGCAAGGCGCAGTTCGGCGGCCAGCGCTTCGGCGAAATGGAAGTCTGGGCGCTGGAAGCCTACGGCGCGGCGCACATCCTGCAAGAGCTGCTGACTGCCAAGTCCGACGACGTGGCGGGCCGCTCGAAGATTTACGAAGCGATTGTCAAAGGCGAAGCCGACTTCGACCCCGGCGTGCCCGAGTCATTCAACGTCCTGATCCGCGAGCTTCAGTCGCTCTGCCTGGACGTTGAGCTGATGCGCCGCAGCGAAGAAGAGGAAGTGGTAACCGAGTAATGGGATTTTGGATTGCCGATTTTGGATTGGGGGACGGGCGAACGCCCGCTCTCTTAATCCAAAATCTAAAATCCAAAATCGTAACAGAGGAAGGTGAACGTAATGTTTAGAACTCACGAACAGAAGACGAACCTGGCACCTGACTTTGAGGCGATTCGAATCAGTCTGGCTTCACCGGAGAAGATTCTATCGTGGTCGCACGGCGAAGTGACCAAGCCGGAAACGATCAACTACCGCACGTTCAAGCCTGAGCGCGACGGGTTGTTCTGCGCCAAAATCTTCGGGCCGGTCACCGACTGGGAGTGCTTGTGCGGTAAGTACAAACGCATGAAGCACCGCGGCGTCGTCTGCGACAAGTGCGGCGTCGAAGTCACGCAGTCGAAAGTCCGCCGCGAGCGCCTGGGCCACATCAAGCTGGCCTCGCCCTGCTCGCACGTCTGGTTCTTCAAGGGCCTGCCGTCGCGCATCGGCCACCTGCTCGACATCCCGCTGCGCGAGCTCGAGAAGGTGCTCTACTTCGAGTCCTACATCGTCATTGATCCCGGCGACGTGGCCGAGCTAAAGGAGAAAGACCTGCTCACCGAAGAGCGCTACCGGCAGTTGATGTCGGAGAACGCCGGCCGCTTCACCGCGAAGATGGGTGCCGAGGCCATCAAGGAACACCTGCGCCGCGTTGACGTGGACAATCTGGCGACCGAGATGCGCCAGAAGATGAAGGACGAGACTTCGCAGCAGAAGAAGCTGAAGTACTCCAAGCGGCTGAAGGTCGTTGACGCCTTCCGCCGCTCGGGCAACCACCCGGACTGGATGATCCTCGACGTGATCCCGGTCATCCCGCCTGAGCTGAGGCCGCTCGTGCCGCTCGATGGCGGCCGCTTTGCGACCAGCGATTTGAATGACCTGTATCGCCGCGTCATCAACCGCAACAACCGCCTGTCGAAGCTCATCGAGCTGAAAGCGCCTGAAGTCATCGTGCGCAACGAAAAGCGCATGCTTCAGGAAGCCGTAGACGCGCTGTTTGACAACGGGCGTCGTGGCCGCGTGCTGCGCGGGGCGAACAACCGCCCGCTCAAATCGCTGTCGGACACGCTCAAGGGCAAGCAAGGCCGTTTCCGCCAGAACCTGCTCGGCAAGCGCGTTGACTATTCGGGCCGCTCGGTGATCGTCGTCGGCCCCGAGCTCAAGCTGCATCAGTGCGGTCTGCCGAAGAAGATGGCGCTTGAGCTGTTCAAGCCGTTCATCTACAACCTGCTTGAAAAGAAAGGCTACGCCGCGACGATCAAGCAGGCCAAGGAGATGGTCGAGCGCCAGGAGTCGGTGGTCTGGGACATTCTCGAAGAGGTAATTAGAGAACATCCGGTGTTGCTCAACCGCGCGCCGACGCTGCACCGCTTAGGCATTCAGGCGTTCGAGCCGGTGCTGGTCGAAGGCAAGGCCATCAAGATTCACCCGCTCGTCTGCACGGCGTTTAACGCCGACTTTGACGGCGACCAGATGGCTGTGCATATTCCGCTGTCGCCCGAAGCGCAGGTCGAAGCCAGCGTGCTGATGCTGGCGTCGAACAACATTCTGAGCCCGGCCAACGGTCAGCCCATCGCCGTGCCGACGCAGGACATCGTCCTGGGGTGCTATTACCTGACGACGGCGAAGAAGGACGACAAATTCGCGGGCCGCAAGTTCGCCACCTCCGACGAAGTGATATTGGCGCTCGATGGCGGCGAGGTTCACACGCAGACGCCGATCAAGCTGATGTATTCGGGCGAGCTGATCGATTTGCAGAGTGAGCGCGACGATCAAGACATCATCCGCGCCACCTTGCGCAAGGTGCAGAACCGTGTGATCGATACGACCGTCGGTCGCGTCATCTTCAACGACGCGCTCGGCGCAACCATGCCCTACATCAACGGCAACCTGAAGAAGAAGGGCTTGCAGTCGCTGGTCAACTATTGCCACTTGCGGCAGGGTCACGCCGAGACCGTCAAGCTGCTCGACCGGCTCAAGGACGTCGGCTTCCTCTACGCGACGCGCGCCGGCATCTCGATTGGCATTGACGATCTGGTGACGCCGCCGGCGAAAGCCGGCCTGGTGTTGCAGGCGCAGAACGATGTTGCCGAGATCGAGAATCAGTACAAGGAAGGCATCATCACCAACGGCGAGCGCTACAACAAGGTCATCGCCATCTGGTCGGATGTCACCGAGCGCGTCGCCAGCGCCATGTTCGACGAGATGGATCGCGCCGAGCGCGAGTCGGGCGAGTTGAACCCGATCCTGGTTATGGCTAACAGCGGCGCGCGAGGGTCGAAGCAACAGATTCGCCAGCTCGCCGGCATGCGCGGCCTGATGGCCAAGCCTTCGGGCGAAATCATCGAGGCGCCCATCCGCGCCAACTTCCGCGAAGGGCTGAACGTCTTGCAGTACTTCATCTCGACGCACGGCGCGCGCAAGGGCTTGGCGGACACGGCGCTCAAGACCGCCGATTCGGGCTACCTGACGCGCCGCCTGGTTGACGTGGCGCAGGACGTGATTCTCACCGAATACGACTGCGGCACGTTACGCGGCATCGTCGCGACGGCCATCGTCGAAGGCGGCGAGGAGATTGAATCTCTGCGTGACCGCATCATCGGGCGCGTGGCGCTGGTGGACGTGACCGATCCGATCACCGGCGAAGTGCTGGTGCCGCTCAACGAGGAGATCACCGAAGACCTGGCGGCGCAGATTCAACGCGCCGGCGGCATCGAGCGCGTCCGCATCCGCTCTGTGCTGACCTGCGAATCGCGCCGCGGCGTCTGCATCAAGTGCTACGGTCGCAACCTGGCGACGGGCCGCGTCGTCGAACTGGGCGAAGCGGTCGGCGTCATCGCGGCGCAGTCGATTGGCGAACCGGGCACGCAGTTGACCATGCGCACGTTCCACATCGGCGGCGTCGCCGGCGGGGTCAGCGAAATCACCAAGCACGAGGCGAAGACCGGCGGCACGGTGAAGTTCGAAGACCTGCGCACGGTGCGCAACCGCGAGGGCGACCTCGTGGCCATGAATCGCAACGGCTCAATCGTGCTGATTGACGAGCGCGGGCGCGAGACTTCGCGCTATCAGATCGTCTACGGCGCGACGCTCAAAGTCACCGACGGCCAGGTGGTCGAAGAAGGACAGGAGCTGGCCGAGTGGGATCCGTTCACGTTCGCCATCCTCACAGAGGTCGAAGGCATCGTGCACTTCAAAGACTTGACCGAAGGGCTGACGGTCAAGGAAGAAGTTGACGAAGTGACCGGCCTGTCGCATCTGGTGGTCGTTGATTCGCCGGACGAGAAGCGCCAGCCGCGCATCGAAATCCGCGACGAAAAGAACAAGGTGCTGAAGACCTACCAGATGCCTGTGCGCGCCAACCTGCTGGTCGCCGATTACGACGAGTGGAAGAAGAAGCACGGCGGCGCGGGCGAGCGCAAGCAGGAGGAGAAGGAGCACGTGCGGGTGGCGCCGGGCGACATCATCGCCAAGATTCCGCGCGAAACGACGAAGACCAAAGACATCACCGGCGGTCTGCCGCGCGTTGTCGAGCTGTTCGAAGCGCGCAAGCCGCGCGAGACGGCAGTGATGACCGAGATTGACGGCACGATCAAATTCGGGCCAATCGCCAAAGGTCAGCGCAAGGTCATCGTCGAGGCGGCGGACGGCGAGAAGCGCGAGTATTCGATCCCGCGCGGCACTCACATCAACGTGCAAGAAGGCGACATTGTGCGCGCCGGCGAGCCGCTGATGGACGGGCCGCTCAACCCGCATGACATTCTGGCGGTGCGCGGTATCGAGGAGTTGCAGCGTTACCTCGTGAATGAGATTCAAGAGGTCTATCGTCTGCAAGGCGTCAACATCAACGACAAGCACATCGAAGTGATCGTCCGCCAGATGCTGCGCTGGGTGCGAATCAAGGAAGTCGGCGACACCGAGTTCTTGCTCGAAGACATGGTGGATCGCTTCCGCTTCCAGGACGAAAACGAGCGCGTGATTGCCGAAGGCGGGCAGCCGGCGCAGGCCGAACCTTTGCTGCTCGGCATCACCAAGGCGTCGCTTTCGACTGAGTCGTTCATCTCGGCGGCGTCATTCCAGGAGACGACCCGCGTGCTGACGGAAGCGGCGATCAGCGGCAAGGTGGACTACCTGCGCGGCCTGAAGGAGAACGTCATCATGGGCCGGCTGATTCCTGCCGGCACCGGCATGGAGTTCTACCGCAGCATGCGCCTGGAGCCGGATCAGACGGCAGATGTCGAAGACTTCTACGAAGAAGAATTGCCGGCGGCGGACGCCTTGAAGGCCGAAGCCAAGGAAGTCGGCGATTAATCATCGCCAGGCAGGCCGTTGGCTTGCCTGATATCGGCAGCAAAAAGGGATGGAGAGACGGCGCAACGTCGTTCTCCCCATCCCTTTCTTTTTCTGGATGTAGCGCAATGGGTTAGATTGCGCCCGGACTCGCGCAATCTAACCGCATTGCGCTACAGGGCAAACTCAATCAAAAACTGCTATAGGGTCACCGGTAGCTAACTTCAAATAATGTCGAATTAAGGCTTACAGGCGTTGGTCGCCAGCTCGGTCTGCGGCGTGAAGGTGTCGTGCGTCAGGTCGGCCAGCCATTCGGCGCGGCGCTCGGTGTTGTCGCGCTCCTGAAACGAGAAGGCGATCAGCATTTTCGAACTCGAGCCTTTCACGGGCCGCAGCGTCCACCCCTGAACGCTGGCGAGGTTACCGACGCGGCGCGATTTCTCAAGCTCCTGGCTCAAGTATTGGTCTACGGTCAGGTTGGCCTGCCGGGAGGGCATTTGACGAAGCCTCTGCATGGCCGGCTGCGCCAGATGCGGGTCAATCTCGCCGGGCGCATTGGCGAAGTACAGGTAGACATAAACGCCGACTGCGGCGACCAGCACGGCGCATAAGGCGCCCGCCGCTATGCTGACCCATTTGGGCAGCTTTCTTTCAGGCTTGCGGCGAGGTTTACGGGCATGTGTGCCCTGGCGCTTGCCGTCTGCTTTGGACGAATCTTTCTTGGCCAAATCTTTCTTTTTGTCGCTCTTAACAATCAGCGACTTTGGCTTGGCGAGCTTGCAATCGGGACAACGCAGGGCTTCAGTCGGCACTTCACCGTGGCATCTCGGACATTTCATAAGATAATCCTCGCAGCAGAAATCGGCTTACACTAGCAGTCCTTGGGCCAGCCGCTCGCCACTGCGGCCGCACCCTTTTTAGGGAATATCACCACCCGTTTTTCACAAATTTCGCCGGTCAGCGCCGCAAGACCTGACCGCCGGGTTCCGATTTTTGGTAACGGCTGCGGAAATTTGTCACGGGCCATCCGCGGCATGTCGCCCGCGCCCGCGAGGGGCGCTGCGCCAGGGTTGACAAAGAAATCTCGTGCCGGTATAGTTTGTCGTTTGGAGTAACCACGCTTTTTGGTTCTGATGCCGCGGAGGCGTGGTGAAGCTTGAAACCGGAGACGGAATAAACGTTATTGTGGCGTAAAAGGAAGCGGCTCGCACGCCGGCTTCCCGACTGGCAAGCAGTACACCGCGCTCACGCCACAGAAAAGTTGGGCCACGGGGAGGCCGCATCCGCAGCAGCTTGTCAGAACGTCCCCGCTAATCGAAGCTTTAAACCCGACATGGGACAGAGAGCGGCGATCTGCCGTCTTGGCGGCTTGCGCTTTCATCCTTTCGAGGAGGCTGTCGCCTTCCTCAGGTTATTCCGATTGACAGGGCTTCGAGCCTGTTCGTGTGAGAAGGAGCTAGAGCGTGCCGACACTGAACCAGTTAGTTCGCAAAGGACGTCAAAACGTCAAATACAAAACTTCGAGCCCGGCCTTGCAGTCCTGCCCGCAGAAGCGCGGCGTCTGCACACGCGTCTACACCCAGACGCCCAAGAAGCCGAACTCGGCGCTGCGCAAGGTCGCCCGTGTGCGTCTGACCAACCAGATCGAGGTCACGACCTACATCCCGGGCATCGGCCATAACCTGCAAGAACACTCCATCGTCCTGATCCGCGGCGGCCGCGTCAAAGACTTGCCCGGCGTGCGCTATCACGTCGTGCGCGGCACGCTCGATGCGGTCGGCGTCGCTAACCGCAAGCAAGGACGCTCGAAGTACGGCGCCAAGCGGCCCAAGGAAGCCGCCGCGCCGGCGAAGAAGAAGTAAAGAGTGACGAGTCGAAGGTGATGAGCCGCACTGCCTGACTCATCACGCATCATTCATCATTCAGCACTTGAGAAAACTATGCCAAGAAGACGAGTAGCAGCGAAACGCGAGGTTCTGCCCGATCCCATCTATAACTCGACGATGGTGACGAAGTTCATCAACTCGTTGATGTGGGGCGGCAAGAAGATAGTGGCCGAGGGCATCTTCTATGCGGCGATGACGCAGATTCAAGAGAAGACGCAGGAAGACCCGCTCAAGGTGTTCAAGAAGGCTATGGACAACCTCAAACCGAAGGTCGAAGTCAAATCGCGCCGCGTCGGCGGCTCGACCTATCAGGTGCCGATTGAAGTTGACCAGAAGACGCGCGGCAACAGTCTGGCCATTCGCTGGCTGATCTCTTACTCGCGCGGACGCGGCGAGAAGACCATGGTTGACCGGCTCGCCGGCGAGATTTTGGACGCCGCCAATAACCGCGGCAACGCCATCAAGAAGAAGGATGACACGCACCGCATGGCCGACGCCAACAAGGCGTTCGCGCATTATCGGTGGTAAGGGGAGCGTGACCGGTGACAAGTCACGAGTGACAAGATGAATCGTTCTTTCTTGTCACTCGTCACTTGTCACCTGTCACTGTAGGATTATGTCGAAGCAAGTAGCGTTACAACGATTCCGCAACATCGGAATTATGGCCCACATTGACGCGGGCAAGACGACGACGACCGAGCGTATTCTCTATTACACGGGCGTCTCGTACAAGATCGGCGAAGTGCACGAAGGCACCGCTGTTATGGACTGGATGGAGCAGGAACAGGAGCGCGGCATCACGATTACATCTGCCGCCACGACCTGCTTCTGGCCGCGCGATAACGAAGATTACCGGATCAACATCATTGACACGCCGGGCCACGTTGACTTCACCATCGAAGTCGAGCGCAGCCTGCGCGTCCTCGACGGCGCGGTTGCCGTCTTTGACGCCGTCGCCGGCGTGCAGCCGCAGTCGGAAACCGTCTGGCGTCAGGCCGACAAGTATAACGTGCCGCGCATCGCGTTCATTAACAAGATGGATCGTCCCGGCGCCGACTTCGAGCACGCCATTCAAACGATGCGCGACCGCTTGAGCGCCAACCCGGTGGCGATTCAATTTCCCATCGGCGCCGAAGATCAGCACCAGGGCATCGTTGATCTCGTGACCATGCGCGCCATCATCTACAAGAAAGAAGACAAGGGCGCAGAGCCGGACGTCGTCGATATTCCGGCGGACTTGCGCGACGCCGCCGAGGCCGCGCGCGAGAAGATGATCGAAGCGCTCGCCGATGTCGACGACCAGATCGCTGAAAAGTATCTCAGTGGTGAAGAGATTAGCGAAGACGAGATTCGCGCCGCCCTGCGCCGCGAGACCATCGCGCTCAAGCTGGTGCCGGTCGTCGCCGGCTCGGCCTTCAAGAATAAAGGCGTGCAGCCGTTGCTTGACGCCGTCGTGGATTACCTGCCCAGCCCGCTCGATGTCTCCGCGGTGGTTGGGGTCAATCCCAAGACCAACGAAGAAGAAGAGCGCCGTCCCGATCCGAAAGATCCGTTTTCGGGGCTCGTCTTCAAGATCATGGCGGACAAGCACGTCGGCCAGCTTTCGTTCGTGCGCATCTATTCGGGCACGCTCAAGTCGGGCTCGTACGCGCTGAACTCGACGCGCGGCACGAAAGAGCGCGTCGGGCGCATCATGCGCATGCATGCGAACAAGCGCGAAGACATTGAAGCCGCTGCCGCGGGCGAGATCGTCGCCGTCGCCGGCATCAAGCAGGTGACGACTGGCGACACGATCTGTGAAGAGTCGCGTCCGATCATTCTTGAAGCGCTCGAATTTCCGGCGCCGGTCATCGCTCAGGCCATCGAGCCGAAGACCCGCCAGGATCAAGAGAAGCTGGGGATTGGGCTTCAGCGACTGGCCGCCGAAGACCCGAGCTTCAAGGTCGCGACCGATCAAGAGACTGGCCAGACGATCATATCGGGGATGGGCGAGCTGCACCTTGAGATCATCGTGGATCGCCTCAAGCGCGAGTTCGGCGTTGATGCCAACGTCGGTCGCCCGCAGGTCGCTTACCGCGAGACGATCACCAAGGCGGCGCCGGGCGTCGGCAAGTTCGTGCGCCAGACCGGCGGCCGCGGCCAGTACGGCCACGCCGAAGTCAAGATCGAGCCATCGGAGCCGGGCGTTGGTTTCGAGTTCGTCAACGCCATTGTCGGCGGCGTCATCCCGCGCGAATACATCAAGCCGGTCGAGGAGGGCATTAAAGAAGCCCTCGAAGGCGGCGTGCTGGCCGGCTACGAGATGGTTGACGTGAAGGCGACGCTGCACTACGGCAGCTATCACGAAGTGGACTCTTCGGAGATGGCCTTCAAGATCGCCGGCTCGATGGCCTTCAAGGATGCTGCCGCGAAAGCCGCGCCGATTCTGCTTGAGCCGATTATGAAGGTTGAAGTCGTCGCGCCCGAAGAGTACATGGGCGCAATTACCGGCGACATCAACTCGCGTCGCGGTCGCATCGAAAGCATCAACTCGCGCCCCGGCACGCAGGTCATCACGTCGTTGGTGCCGCTGTCAGAGATGTTCGGTTATTCGACTGACCTGCGCTCGGCGACGCAGGGCCGCGCGACCTACACGATGCACTTCCATCGTTATGAAGAAGCGCCGCGCAGCGTGCGCGAAGAAGTTATTGCCAAGGTGAAAGGCACCGGCAGGTAATTATTTTTCCATCTCAGGCAAACGGCGCGCTTCGCCGCTTGCGGAAAAAGGAGCTAGAAACAAAATGGCAAAAGAGAAGTTTGATCGCAGCAAGCCGCACGTCAACGTCGGCACCATCGGCCACATCGATCACGGCAAGACGACCTTGACGGCCGCCATCACCAAGGTCCTGGCCAAGCACAACCCCAAGATCACCTTCCGCTCATTCGACTCCATCGATAACGCTCCGGAAGAGAAAGCCCGCGGCATCACGATTGCCACGGCCCACGTCGAATACGAAACCGCCAATCGCCATTATGCCCATGTGGATTGTCCGGGCCACGCCGACTACATCAAGAACATGATCACCGGCGCGGCGCAGATGGACGGCGCCATCCTGGTCGTCGCCGCCACCGACGGCCCCATGCCGCAGACCCGCGAGCACATCCTTTTGGCGCGCCAGGTCGGCGTCCCGGCCATGGTCGTCTTTATGAACAAGGTGGACGCCGTGGACGACCCGGAGCTCTTAGACCTGGTGGAGTTGGAAGTCCGCGAGCTGCTGTCGAGCTATCAGTTCCCCGGCGACGAGATCCCGATTGTGCGGGGGTCGGCCCTGGGTGCGCTCAACGGCGAAGCCGAATGGGAGAAGAAGATCGATGAGTTGATGGAAGCGGTGGACACCTACATACCGCAGCCGGCCAGAGAAGTAGACAAGCCGTTTTTGATGCCGGTCGAAGACATCTTCTCGATCAGTGGCCGGGGCACGGTGGCGACGGGGAGGATCGAGCGCGGGCAGGTGAAGGTGGGCGAGGAGGTGGAGATCGTCGGGATCAAGCCGACGCGCAAGACGGTGGTGACCGGGGTGGAGATGTTCAAGAAGCTGCTCGACAGCGGGATGGCAGGCGACAACGTGGGGCTGCTGCTGCGGGGCGTGGACCGCAAGGAGATCGAGAGGGGGCAGGTGATCTCGAAGCCCGGGAGCATCAACCCGCACACGAAGTTCAAGGCGGAAGTGTACGTGCTGACGAAGGAAGAGGGCGGGCGGCACACGCCGTTTTTCAGCGGGTACCGGCCGCAGTTTTATTTTCGGACGACGGACGTGAC